>NZ_AP023321.1:2532500-2541474 GCF_015140235.1 Solibaculum mannosilyticum
GGCATTGATTATGGAGAGCATTCTTTCAAATTATTTGAAACGGTTTTGCGGCAAACGAGTCGCCGTAGTGGGATTGGGCATCAGCAATACCCCTTTGATCCAACTTCTTTTAGATGCAGGTGCTCAGGTTATCGGCTGCGACAAACGGGATCTCGCCGCGTTAGGCGAAAAAGCCTCCCAGTTGCAGGAGGCAGGTGTCCAACTGAAATTGGGGGAGGATTATCTCTCCTCCATCCAGGCCGACGTCATTTTCCGCACTCCCGGCCTCTCCTATACTCTGCCCGAGCTTCAGGAATATCGCAAACAGGGCGTAGCTATCACCTCTGAAATGGAACTTTTCTTCGACGTCTGTCCCGCTACCCTCATCGGCGTCACCGGGTCAGACGGCAAAACCACCACCACCACCCTCATCGCCGAAATGCTGAAGGCCGCCGGTAAGACGGTTTATCTGGGCGGCAACATCGGCGCTCCCCTCCTCCCTCAAACCGATCAGATGAAGCCGGAGGATTACGCTGTGGTGGAACTTTCCTCCTTCCAGCTTATGTCCATGCGCCGCAGTCCGGACATCGCCGTGGTGACCAACCTCTCTCCCAATCATCTGGACATCCACAAGACCATGGAGGAATATATCGACGCCAAGAAAAATATCCTTCTCCATCAAAATGGCCTGAGCCGTTCGGTGCTCAATCTGGATAACGATATCACCGCTTCCTTTGCCTCCCTCACCAGAGGGGATATCCTCTTTTTCTCCCGTAAGCAGGCGTTGGAATCCGGGGCCTATGCCGCGCCCGACGGGACGTTATGCCTCTCCCGCAACGGGCAGAAAACAGCGGTCATGAAGGAATCGGATATTCTCATCCCCGGCAAACACAACGTGGAGAATTATCTGGCAGCCATGGCGGCGGTATGGGGAATCGTCGATCCTGAGACCATGGTGCAGGTGGCCCGCTCCTTTGCAGGGGTAGAGCACCGCATTGAGTTGGTCCGCCAAAAGGACGGGGTACGGTGGTACAACGATTCCATTGCCTCCAGTCCCACACGCACCATCGCGGGACTTTTATCCTTTGACCAGCGGGTGATTCTGATTGCCGGTGGGTATGATAAGGATATCCCCTTTGACGCCCTAGGTCCTAAGATTGTGGAACGTGTCAAATGCCTGATCCTCATGGGCGCTACGGCTGACAAGATCGAGGCGTCGGTCAAGGCAAGTCCTGGCTGGAGCAGCGATACCACCCCCATCCTGCGGGTAAACAATATGGAGGAGGCGGTGGACGCCGCACACAAAGTAGTCAAATCCGGCGATATCGTCACCCTGTCCCCCGCCTGCGCAAGCTTTGATCTATATCCCAACTTTGCCGCCAGAGGCAGGCATTTTAAGGAGCTTGTCAAAGCCCTATAGGCGGACAGTGTCCGCTTCCACGTCGCGCTCCGGGCCTTTTGCAATAGGAACTCTTGGCGGCACGCGAAGTGAGGCTGAGTTAACTCTGTTTTGGAGCTACAGGAACCGGGCGTTTGGGGAGAAGTTTCTACTAAATCCTTAGGACGATGTGGCTCCAGGCTCTGCCTGGCGGGCAGGGCCCCCTTCCACGTCGCGCTCCGGGCCTTCTGCAATAGGAACTCTTGGCGGCACGCGGATGGGAGCTAGATTGGCTTTCTCCTGGTATTTTTAACACCATGTCTATCAAAATAAATCTGCCCTTTCAATAAGGTTAGGGCGTCGTAAGGAGCATTGTCATGGATACCAAACAGCTTTTATTTGATCTATGCGCCCCGTCCGGCCCGGCTGGCCGGGAAGGAGAGGCCGCCGAAAAGGCAGCAGAGCTTCTCTCTCAGTTTGCCTCTGTGCGTCGGGATGCTTTGGGAAACGTACTGGGTCACCTGGGAGATCCAAATGCGCCCCGTCACATCCTGCTGGACGCACATATCGATGAAATTGGATTGGTGGTCATCAGCCTTTCCGACGGATTTCTGAAGGTGGGCAAGGCCGGCGGGGTGGATATCCGCACCCTCCCAGCCCACGAAGTGGTTATTTGGGGACGCAAGCCCATTCCCGGACTGTTCTGTGCTACCCCTCCCCATCTCAGCAAAGACAGCGACCGCAGCAAATTCTCCCCCCTGGACGAAATGATGGTGGACACCGGTCTCACCGCCGATCAGCTCAAGGATCTGGTTCAGCCGGGAGACCGTGTCACGTTGAAACGAAATTCGAAAAATCTGCTTGATGATCGCATCACCTGCGGGGCATTGGACGACCGAGCGGGAGTGGCCTCCCTGCTCAAATGCGTCTCCCTGTTGCCGGGGCTCAAAAAAACGCAGGTGACGGTTCTCTTCAGCGTCCAGGAAGAGGTGGGACAGGCCGGCGCCATCACCGGCAGCTTCGGCGTGGACGCCACCGAAGCCATCGCCGTGGACGTCAGCTTCGCCATGAGTCCCGGATGCCCCTCCCACAAATGCGGCAAGCTGGGGGACGGGGTTATGATCGGGTATTCGCCTATTCTTTCCCGTCCCATGTTCGAGAGACTGGTGTCGCTATCCAAAGAGGAGGATATCCCCTACCAGACCGAGATTATGGGGGGAGACACCGGCACCAACGCCGATTATATCGCCATCTCCCGCACCGGCATCCCCTGCGGCCTATTGTCCATCCCCCAGCGGTACATGCACACCGCCTGCGAAGTGGTGGATGTCCATGACGTAGACGCCGTCGCTAAGTTGCTGGCCGCCTATATCGTGAAAGGGGATGCTTGAACATGATGGAACTGCTAAAACAGCTTTGTGAGATCCCGGGAATCTCCGGCCGGGAAGAACGGGTCAGGACATTCCTGATGGAGGCCATCGGGGACAAGGCCCAATGTAAGGTGGACGCCCTGGGAAATCTCCTGGTGCACAAGGAGGGCAAAAGCCGCGGCATCAAACGGGTCTTATTGGACGCCCACATGGATGAGGTGGGATTTCTCATCACCCATGTGGATGAAGAGGGTTTCTTACGTTTTACCACGGTAGGCGGCATTGATTCCAAAGTGCTGCTGGGCAAGCACGTGCTGGTGGGGGACAACCTCCTCCCCGGCGTCATCGCGGGAAAGCCCATCCATCTGCTGAAGGCCGATGAACGGGACAAAGCGGTAGACGCTAGTGATCTGCGCATCGATATCGGTGCCTCGTCCAAAGAGCAGGCGGAGCAGGTCGTTCATCCCGGAGACATGGCTGTATGGGACACCTCCTTTGAAAAGATGGGCAATCTCCTCAAAGGCCGTGCTTTGGATAACCGCGCCGGTTGCGCCATGCTGTTAAAGCTGGTGCTGGGAGAGGTCCCCTATGACTTGGATGTGGTATTCTCGGTCCAGGAGGAGATCGGCCTCCACGGTGCTAAGACGGCCGCCTTCGCATTAACTCCCGATCTGAGCATCGTAGTGGACACCACCACTGCCGCCGATCTATCTGGCGTTCCGGAGGAAAAGAAGGTGTGCCGCCTGGGATCAGGTCCTGCCATCTCGTTTATGGATCTTCGCACCATGTATGACAAATCCCTTTATGACGCCGCTTTTTCCATGGCAAAACGTCTGAACATCCCCTGTCAGCCCAAGGCGTCGGTATCGGGAGGAAACAACGCCGGGGCCATCCATCAAAGCGGGACGGGTGTGCGTACTCTGGCCCTGTCCACCCCCTGCCGGTATCTCCACTCCCCGGCCGGGCTGATCTGTGAAGACGACCTGACAAACGGTCTCATTTTGGTGCGGGAGCTGTCAGCTGCAATGGCATCTGGTCAGCTTTGACAAAAAGAGGCGAACAACCTCATTTTTCATCAAAAATTGATTGATTTCTCTGGTGATAGTGTACTATAATAGAACCATTCTCCTTCTAGGAGATTAAAAGGATAGTCCCTCTGATAAATGAGATAAAAAGAGTAAGGAGGAAGCAATATGATCACTGGCGCACAAGCTATGGTGGAATGTCTCAAGTGCGAGGGTGTCACGACGGTATTCGGCTATCCCGGCGCCACCATTGCCCCTTTTTATGATGCGCTGTTTGCCTCCTCCATCCGCCATATTCTGGTGAGGCAGGAACAGAATGCCGGTCATGCAGCCAGCGGTTATGCCCGCATCTCCGGCAAGCCCGGCGTGTGCATCGCCACGTCCGGCCCCGGCGCCACCAATTTGATTACCGGCATTGCCACTGCCTATATGGATTCCATCCCCCTGATCTGCATCACCGGCCAGGTTCGGTCGGATCAGTTGGGGCGGGACGTCTTTCAGGAGGCCGATATCACCGGCGCTACCGAATCCTTTATCAAACACAGTTATCTGATTAAAGATGTGAAAACCCTTCCCCGGGTCTTTAAGGAAGCTTTTCACATTGCCACCACAGGCCGGCCCGGTCCGGTGCTGATTGATATTCCTATGGATGTCCAGCTCCAGGAGCTTGATTTCGTCTACCCGGAAAAGGTGGATATCGTAGGATACAAACCCTCAGTGACCGGCAACGTCCGGCAAATCCAACGGGCAGCCGATCTGATCCAGACAGCAAAACGTCCTGTACTGTGCGCCGGCGGCGGCGTCTTTTCCAGCGAAGGATACCGTCTCATTGAGACATTGTGCGAACAATGCCGCATCCCTGTGGTATCCACCATGATGGGGATCGGCGTTCTCCCCTCCGATCACCCACTCTATTTGGGTATGATCGGTACCCACGGCGTCAAAGCCGCCAACCGCGCTTTGAGGGAGGCCGATCTGCTGATTCTGGCAGGCGCCCGGGTAGGCGACCGCGCCATGGCGGCCCCGGATCAGATTGCCGAACGGGCCCATATTGTCCATATCGATGTGGATCCCGCTGAAATCGGCAAGAACATGCCGGCGGAAATCCCCATTGTAGGCGATCTTTCCAACGTACTGCGCCTGCTGATGGAACGTCTCTCCTTTCAAGCCGACGAGGCTTGGGTTCAGCATTGCGTCTCTTATAAAACCAATACCATCCCATCCTCTTCCCGGGAGGGATTTCTTAGCCCCAAGCTATTTCTCAGGAAATTGTCCGCCTCTATGGATCCCGACTGTATCCTAGTGGCCGACGTGGGGCAAAACCAAATCTGGTGTGCCAACTATTTTGGCATCCAGAAGGGCCGATTCCTTACATCCGGCGGCATGGGCACCATGGGATATTCCATCCCAGCAGCCATCGGGGCCAAGATGGCCCGTCCGGATTTGCAGGTTTGCGCCGTTTGCGGCGACGGATCCTTCCAAATGAGTCTCAACGAACTGGCCACCATCAACCAAAGCGGTGCCCATGTGAAAATGGTCGTGATGCGAAACGGACGTCTTGGCATGGTGCGGGAATTGCAGGATAAGCTTTACGGGGGACGTCACGCCGCCACAAAGCTGGACGGCAGTCCCGACTTTATGCTGCTGGCCGAAGCTTACGGCATTCCCGCCCTTTCCATCCGGGAGGACAGCCAGACAGAAGAGGCCATTGAGACTATGCTGTCGGCCGACGGCCCGTTTTTACTCCAATGTATCGTCCATCCGGAC
Organism: Solibaculum mannosilyticum; assembly: GCF_015140235.1. Classification (GTDB taxonomy): domain Bacteria; phylum Bacillota; class Clostridia; order Oscillospirales; family Acutalibacteraceae; genus Solibaculum; species Solibaculum mannosilyticum. Next base: position 2,538,020 of record NZ_AP023321.1, read on the forward strand.
GAGCCGTCCCTGTAAAGGAGGTGGCCGCAGATGAAACATACCCTTTCGGTTTTAACCGAGAACCATGCTGGCGTCTTATCCAAAGTATCCGGCCTGTTTACCCGCCGGGGATTTAACATTGATTCCTTGGCAGTGGGTGTCACAGAGGATCCCGCCATCTCCCGCATGACTATCGTCGTCCACGGCGACGATGCGGTGGTGGAACAGGTGGAAAAACAGCTCAATAAGATTATTCCAGTCATCAAGGTCAAGACCTTCTCGGAGGGGGAATATTTGAGCCGTCAGTTGTCGCTCATCAAGGTGGCGGCACCGCCGTCCCGGCGGGCCGAATTAATGAAGATCGCTGAATTGATGAACGCTCGCATTTTGGACGTCTCTCCTACCAGTATGACCTTTGAATTTACCGATACCTTAGAGAGAACCGAAGTCATGGAGGATTTGCTCCGTCCCTTTGGCATCCGGGAGATTGTCCGCACCGGCACCATCGCCATTGAAAAGGGCGCATCCATCACCCGGAGCAAAAAGGCATCTCAAGACCAGGCAGGGCCTGGCGCCACGTCGCCCTAAGGTTTTGGCATATGCTTCTTCCCTGTGAACACGGTACCTGGGGGGACTTTTCCCGCTAGATCCCAACCCCATGCGCGGGATATTCAATTCCCGAATACCATCCTAGTTTTGTGCGCGGCGTGGAAACGGAACCTGCCCGCCCAGGCAGAGCCTAGAATCACATCGCCCTAGGATTTTGACAGATGCTTCTTCCCCGCTAGCACGGTACCTGGGGATAAAAGTATTGGGATTTTTCCAATACCAGCTCTATTTCGCGTGGCTCTATGACTTCTGTTTTACTCCGGCTTTATTCCGCGTCATGGAAGCGGGCTCTGCCCGCCCAGGCAGAGCCTAGAATCACATCGCCCTAGGATTTTGACAGATGCTTCTTCCCCGTGAACACGGTACCTGGGGGGACTTTTCCCGCTAGATCCCAGCCCATTCACGGGACATTCAATTTCCAGATACCACCCCAGTTTTACGCACGTCTTTGATGCAGGCCTTGCCTGCTTCTATATTTTGCCGATCATCGGCATAGGAGGTTTTTCTCATGGCAAAAATTTATTATCAGTCCGACTGCGACTTAGGATTACTCAAGGACAAGACGGTTGCCATCATTGGTTACGGAAGCCAGGGTCATGCCCATGCCCTTAACCTGCACGATAGTGGCGTCAAGGTGGTAGTCGGCCTTTACGAAGGCTCCAAATCCTGGGCCAAAGCCGAAGCTGCCGGCCTTACCGTTATGACCACTCCGGAAGCCGCTAAAATTGCCGATATCATCATGATCCTCATCCCCGATGAGAAGCAGGCTGAGCTCTATAAGAGAGACATTGAACCCAATCTGTCGGAAGGCAATGCCCTGGCATTCGCTCACGGCTTTAACATCCATTTCGGTCAGATCCAGCCTCCTCCCTTTGTGGACGTCTTTATGATCGCTCCCAAGGGTCCGGGCCACACCGTCCGCAGCGAATATGTGGAAGGCAAAGGCGTACCCTGCCTCATCGCCGTTCAGCAGGATGCTACCGGCAAAGCTCACGACATCGGTCTGGCTTATGCTTTGGGCATCGGCGGCGCCCGTGCCGGCGTGCTGGATACTACCTTCCAGGTGGAGACCGAAACCGACTTGTTCGGTGAGCAGTGCGTTCTGTGCGGCGGCGTAACCGCCCTGATGAAGGCCGGCTTTGAGACCCTGGTGGAAGCTGGTTATGCTCCTGAAAACGCTTACTTTGAGTGCATCCATGAGATGAAGCTCATTGTTGACCTGATCTACAAAGGCGGCTTCTCCATGATGCGTTACTCCATCTCCGACACCGCTGAATTCGGCGACTACGAGACCGGAAAACGTCTCATCACGGAGGAAACCAAGAAGGAGATGAAGAAGGTCTTGTCCGAGATTCAGGACGGTACCTTTGCCTCCAAATGGATCAATGAAAATAAAGTGGGCCGCAGCCACTTTAATGCTTGCCGCCGTATCGAATCCGAGCATCAGCTGGAATCGGTGGGCAAAGAGCTGCGTAAGATGTATTCCTGGAACGAGGAATAAATATTACAGATTGCAATGATCAAAGATCCCGGCTAGAGAATTTCCAGCCGGGATCTTTTTTGATTTATAAACTTCAAAAAATTACCGCCATACGCTGCTCATAATAGAGCTTTCCATGCATATGCTAAGGTCGGCAGGGTTGATGCTGGTACAGAAAAGGTCTGGCGCCTGCTGTACCGATTTTAATAACGCGTAAAGGAAGTACGGCCTGTAGCCAAAGGTATGAATGGTTGCAGCAAATGCCGTTTATTTGGAAAACTTACGCGCGTATCAAATCCTGCAAGGGCGCTCATACGTGAGCGCCCCGTCTTATTTTATAGGTATTTTTCTACCAATAAAAACGCCTAAGGGCCTGAGTAACCCTTAGGCGCAAATTTTTTCTTTTCCTTTAAGCAGCTTTTGAAGCTTCTGATACTTCCTCCCTTTTGCCCGGTCCCTCCCCCTCCATGAGGCCGAACTGTTCCCGTGACTTTTTCATACTGGGAAAAATCTCTTCGATCTTACGGTCCGGATAAGCATCGTCTAAAATCTGGTCCACAATACTGTGGGGCGTGGGATCAAAATAACGCTGTTTGTACCGCGCCACCGCTGCTGCCGATAAAATCATATCCACTATGAGGAAAATGAGCATCGTCCAGCTCAGGATTTCTCCCACATTTCCCCGGATAATGCCAATGAGTTTGCTGAGGGCCGGATAAATACAATAAATGAACAGTGCGCCAAGCACCGCCCAGTAAAAAGCATATTTGAGGCAGATACGCCCATTTAAATTAAAAGGTTCGTTGCTGTAATCCCACGACCGGGTGCCAAAGAAAGTTTCCTCGCAAAAGCTGAAGACATATTCAATAGCCGAACCGCACAATGCGCTGACCGCCATCAGAAGGGCCGGCCATCGCTTAAACCGATAAAGGCACAGGAGCATGACCACCGCACCGACGCCGTAAATAGGATTAAAAGGTCCCACCACCAGACCGGCACGGCTCTCCATGACCCCCACGGCCACGTAGACAAACACCTGCTCCACAAAGACGCCGATCATACATCCCGCTACAAAGGTCCAGAACAGATCATGCAAGGAGAATCCGCCAATTTTCTTTTGCCACATGGTTTCATTCTCCTTTCATGATAAGTATCTGTATTCTACCCTTTTTCCGTTGTTCTGTCAATTCTACCACAAACACAAGCTATTTCCTAGATAAATGCACTCTTCTCCTTCTATTTCCATCCGATTTTTTGATTTTTGCTTTTATTTGCCCTGTAAGGAGTTTTCCACAACAGGAGACTTCCACCACGTACCGGCATTACAAATGGCCTTACACGCAATTTAAAGCCATGAAATGTCTGGTTCGCATTGATTCAGCGGTTG